>NZ_JBYCKM010000046.1:0-47837 GCF_057473385.1 Alkalihalobacterium sp. TH-98
CCTAAAAAGTCCCATAAGTGCACACGAACCAGCAGTATACGTTGAAGGGATCACCTAAAAAGTCCCATAAGTGCATACGAACCAGCAGTATACGTTGAAGAGATCTCCTAGAAAATCCCTAAAGTGACGATAATGAAGAGTTACTCTATGTTACTTGAAGTTTAATAATTCCATCGATAGTGTCCGGCAATTGGGGTGGAAAAGGATGAAAGTTTAACTTCGGCCGCAAAGGGTCTGTTATTGTGAATTAAATAGGGTGTTCCGTCTTTTGCTCGTTTGTCGGAAACAATACCTACATGGTGATAGCCTTCGAGGAACAGGACAATATCGCCGGGTTGCCATTCTTTTAAGTTCTCCATGTCACCTGGAATGAGTTCAGTCGTCAAAGACTCAGCATGGCGCTCAAAAAAAACGTATTGATTCGGGACACGTCGAAAATCAATATTCGGATCAGGCTTGCCATCAACCCGCGGGTATAATTCCGTGTGTTCTGAAATATCCTCATCCATAAGATCTTTTAGAATAACATCGGCACCTAGTAACCCTCGCCATATGACATCAGTACAAACACCTTCATCATTTGGCGGGTAACCTCCAGCATAATAGGCACTCTTATAATGGGTCCGTTGCTCGACTTCTTTTCTGGCGGTATACACGATATCCAGAGGGTCGGGAATCCCATTTCCGTTTCGATCAACTGTTGAATATTCCTCAGGGATGTTGACGGTTTGTACAAAAAGACGCTCTATATGAATGCCGAGCGAGTCCAGAATAATTCCACCTTTAAAGAAATACATAAACGAGAGTAGGGCGATTGAAAGAATTGATATCGAGCCAAGCCATCTTTTTAACATTTTCATTCCCAAGCACACCTCATAAATAGTAGATTAAATAGAACAGAAACCAAATATTGGATAAAATAATTGTATTATATGCCTGTCTTAAAGGGAAGAAAGACTTTGAAATTATGCCTAAATTTTTTGAAACTTCTTAAAGCCTTATACGTAGAACAATAAAAAGGTAAACAATCGTTTTAACAATATTTCATGTGTCTCCCATAAAAAGTTTAGTGAGGGATTATATGATTTTTCTGTCATTGCTTTTCTTGTTCAATAGGTGCACTTATGTTATTTCACCTATCAGTCTTCTAGCAAATCACAAAACCAGTGTTAAATCAACAGGTGCAACTGGGCCAGCTGGACTTTATATATGGACCACTCGTTTTGGGGGAGTGATGTTCACAATTGTTGAAATTGACTGATATTTGTTGTGATTTTCGAGTAGTTTAATATAGTTTGTTTGACCTTTTGCTTTTAAAAGTATTCAAAACGAAACGAGAAATTGAGGTGAAAGTGTGGAAATTATTGTAACGCTTATCCCTATGTTTTTATTTATTATTTTTATTTTTTATGTTTGGGATTCGCTGGCTAAAATTAAGAAAAATCAAGATCTGATTATGAAGCATCTAGGGATCGATCCAGAAGGCTCAGGCAGAAATAAGGATGAATAAATCAATCCAACACATAAAGGAGTATGATCGATGAATAATCCACTAATTCAACAATTAGATAATGCTATTGAATTAAGAAAAGAAGGACAGTTAAAGGCATCGAATCAATTACTTTTACAATTAGTCACCGAACACCCTGAGAATGCAGAAGTGAACTACCAATGTGCTTGGAGCTATGATGTCTTAGGCGAAGAAGCAGACGCAGTGCCTTTTTATGAAAAGGCGATTGAGCTAGGTTTATCGAGAGAAGCATTAGAAGGGGCGTTATTAGGTTTAGGAAGTACGTATCGAACGCTAGGGGATTATGAAAATTCAAAACGGATCTTCCAACAAGCGATTAACGAGTTTCCTGCAAATCATGCCATAAAAGCTTTTTATGCAATGACATTATACAATACGAGTGATCATAAATTGGCAATGGAAGTACTCTTAAAAAGTTTGCTTGAAACAACTGCCGATGAAACTATATTAAAATATAAAAATGCCATTCACTTTTATTCGGATAAATTGGATGAAACATGGTAGTAGAGCATAACCATAACCTAGTGGATTTAAGTGACTTTAAAAGAATAAAAGGGAGAAGAGTGTTGATACGGTAAGAATTACTCTCTATAAGAAGATGGATGTGTAATTATCAAACTAGGGTTAGGGGAGAATGGTTGATGGGAGAATTAAATTATAAACAGCCGATGAGTACGAAAAAATTAATGTATTGGATTGGTCTTTTCATATTCGGTGGAATGCTATTAGCTTCAATTATTGATTCCAGCCTATATTTAGAAATATATTCGGCGGCTAAATTATGGGAGTTTCGGTGGTTTACCCTCGGGAGTGCAGTGGTTTACTATGGATTGGTTTTTCTAATGAATAGAAAACGATAGGTGTAAACGTCCAAACGTTTTTATATGCAGCTCTAGTTTAACCAGAAGCTAATTTATTGTGAAAGGAGGAAGTTATGAGGTTTTTATTCGCACTCTTACTTACACTTCTTTTAGTAGCGGGACAGTTTGGTGCAACTTTTTGGATTGCCAGTCTGATTCATATGACATTTTTAGATGTGATGTTCTTTACATCCATCGGTTTTTTAGCATTATTTATCTTTTTTTCTAGTAATGGGGGCTTAGTGTCTAACTATGCTAATGTGATGGCTTCTAAACAGTCATTTGGGAATGATGTGTATAAAAGAGAAGTGTTTTCATTTCGTATCAATCCGTTTGTTCTTTCAGCTCTATTACTTTTTATCATTCATTACATTTAGTCTTTAGAAATTAGTTTGATATGAGAGATGGAACTCATGAATTTTATAATAGCTAAGGCTCAGGATCGATAAATGTACCTGAGCCCAATCAAGTTAGGTCGTTTAAGGAGAATTCTTTATTTTAGTTCAGCTTTCTAATATTCACCTAAAAAACGCTCAACTCTATCAATCATTGTTTTTTTGTTGTAGTTAATAAATAAGCTGCTGGTTAGTCGGACGGGGTCGCCAAAAAAGAATCTTTCATACAAGGTTTGTCTCGTACCAAATGGACTCATGCACAAATCCCAAGCAAGACGAAACAGCTTTACACGTTCTTTAGCATCTCTCGTTTTCGCTTGAAGATATAAATCTAAATCATCCTTGATCCCAGATTCGAAATCTTCCTCAGTAGGTATGTTAATCATTCCACTTGCGCCGAGGAGTTGGAGGATTTCGGTAAGCCTTGGATAAAGCCGTTGAAACATAACCATCCCAGTGTACAAAGGGTTTACTGCCGGAATTATAATCCCATTTTTGCCTTTTTTGGCTTCCGCTTCTGATGCAACTAGAAAGGCTTTCATTGTTTCAAGCGCAATAATGATATCCGACACCTTTTCCTGAACATGCTGATACTCACTCGTATTAATCGAGTCAACAATCAATTGTGCTACCCCTAGAATAAATTCTAGTTTCACTATTTGACGAGATACAACTTGGTGTAACGCAAACGGGGTGAAAGGTCCTTTTGTCGAAAAAGCATTAGCTACTTGTATATTGTTGTAATAAAATACTCGCTCCCATGGAACAACGACGTGATCAAAAACAACAAGCGAATCATTCTCTTCAAAACGAGATGACAATGGATAGTTAAATTTCGATTGACTCGAACAAAATGACTGGCGACATATGAATTTTAATCCTTTGGTATTACTAGGAATGGAAAAGGCAAAAGCATACGATTTGTCGAGAGGATTAGGAGTGGAGTAGACGATGATCTCATCGGTCAGTCCACCTTGTGTAGCAAGTAATTTCGCACCTTTAATAATGATACCTTCACTCGTTTCATCTATCACTTTTGCAGCAATAGGATGCGCAAATTCATCCAAAAAGTGCAGAGGTGCCCGGTTGAATTGTGGATTTATAAAAGTATGAGTAAAGGAGAGATCTTTCTCTCGTGCGTGTTCGTAAAGAGAGATTAAATGTTCGGGAAAGCAATTTTCATTACCTTCTAAAATGTGTTTAGAAGCTACAAAAGACACTAATACCGTATTCATATAATCTGGGCTTCTTCCCATCATCCCGGCATTGGTTTTTGCCCACTCTTGGATCATCAGTCTTCTTTTCTTTAAATCTCTTTTGGTTTTAGGCATCATAAAAGAAATGCCAACCCGTTCGCCGCTCGTTGGGGAAGGATAGGTCAACAACTCTTTTTTGGAAGCGTCATGTTGTAAATCGTAAAGCTTAGCTTGACTGTTTAACACACCACGAAAGGCAGGGTGCTCAGAAATTTTTCCTTCCACCCGTTTTCCGTCAATCCAAACCTCGGATTGAAGCTGATTAATCCGATCGATATAGTCTTTGCCCCTAATTGCTCCCAAGTCTATGCTCACCTCACTAAGTTGGCCATTTTGTAATCATTTCCTGTTCATCTTTACAATTTATTTTTATTAACATTTCTTTATGCCTATCAAATTTTTAGAAATGACTAGAGGTATCACTCATAGCTGCATTATGTGAAATCATATTGTTGTAACTTCAAGGTGTGTTAATGATAAACTTTTAATGATATAAAAAAGCGAGCTAGTTCTATGGCAAAAAAGTCTAACTTACTGCGATTAATTAGAAGTATCATAGAGAGGAGTGGAATATTGCAACAAATAATAGAGAAGCTTTTTGGTCAACCGTCTAAGGATAGTAAGCTTATGCTGTTCAGTTATTGGTCTGGAATTATTTTTTACATTAGTGTCCTTTTGTTTTTTATCATGCAGGCTGTCGTTGGTGGACAGTGGTTATCGGTTTTAGCGATATCGATTGCATTTCCTATTCTATTCCGAATCGTGTACAGTTTGAATGTTACTATAATGCGGAAATTTACAGGCTTCGGAAACCGCGGTATTTTTCTTTTAGCTGGTGTCATTGGTGTAATTACGATTATTTTTGTCGGTGCGATGATGCTATTTGCAGATAATCTAGCCATTAATGCGAGTAAGACAGAAGTAAATGGTCATGTAATTGTATCGATCGGGTCATTAAAAGGCAGTTATTTAGTAGATGATGTTAGAGTCATCGAAGAAGGAATGGTCGGTATACCTTACCGAGCGAGCATTGGTGAAGGGGACTTATTATTAGTCGTTGAACGTGGAGGCGATGTAGTTTGGGAGGACAAAGTGTCGCCTCAAACTGAAGGAATGATACAATTTTATGGTGGAGCAGGGGGCTATGAAATTCGTTTATATACTGAACATGCGGAAGATATTAACCTTGAGGTCATTACTGGACGGTTAAGAAAATAGAAGTTGCCTTATTGTTAAGCTGTTAAAATAATTGCTTATGTGAAAGAAAGAGATGTTATACAGTAAATGGGGAGTGGCTTTAGTGAAAAAAATTAAAATTGCTCTATTACACTTATTACCTATAGCAGGTGATCTTACATACAACCGTTACTTTGGTCGAAAAAGCAGTAAAACAAGCGGCAGCTCGAAACGTTGATTGGGTGATTACACCTGAGTTAGCAATTAGCGGTCTGCAGTTTGATCATCTGATTGGAACGGATTGGATTCTTGAACAGCCTGATGAATGGATGATAAATTTTATGAATGTAATCCAGACATTAAATACGACAGTGTTTTTAGGGTGTGCAGAAAGATCAGAAGAAGGTGCACTTTATAATTCCGTTTTTGTTATTAACGGCGAAGGTAAAATCATTGGGAAGCAACGAAAGCTAGCCAAAATTGATAGATGGTCAACTCCAGGAAGCGTGTTAGAGCCGATTTCGATAGGTGATGTTAAAGTAGGGGTTTTAATCTGTGCGGATGCATATACAAAAAGAATTGCTGACACCTTAAAAGAGAACGGCGCACATATGATTATCGCTCCTTCGTCATGGGGGCCTGGACTGCACGGACCGGACGGGGAGTGGGAGCAAAGATCGATCGACACAGGGCTGCCACTAATTGTTTGTAACCGTACAGGCGAGGATAAGGATGTTTCTTTTTGGAAAGCGGAAAGTTCGGTCATTGTGAATGGAAAACGAGTCATTTTCCACCATTCCGAACAATCGGCGATCCTCACGTTTGAATGGGATCTAGACGAAATGGAGCTGCTCTCCTCGGACTTTACGGTTGAGTATGTGGACTAATCGGTACGCTCGCTTTACGGAGTGTATACCATTTTTCATTATAAATTCCGTTTTTATAACACTAGAACTTATTTGGGATGCATATCTCTCAATTTTGTTGATTGCTGGATTTAGCCATTATATTTGCTAGCCGGACTGAGAAGCCCTTATCTAGCAAAATATCTCCGGTTTTCTATAGATTAATAGCAAATAAGGTTCTCTGAGTCCATAAACACCTACATAACGGTGGAATTTTTGAAAATAAGGTCCTCTGAGTCCGCAAAATTTCTTAAGAATTCTATTTGCTTCTTGTTTATGATGCAATCTCTGTTCACGTAAATTGATAAATAGAAAAATGGCAAAAAGATAAAGCTGAACATTCAGATGTTCAGCTTTTCTTTTATGGAAGATAGCACAACAACTTAATATGGATCAGATGGATGACCCATTTGTTCGGATTGGTGAGCCGCTTCTTCTGCTTTTGTATCTTGTTGTTCACCGGCTTTTTTAAGCCCTTCAGCAATTCGTTTACCGTAATCTTCGTCACACTGAGTCAGCATGTCTACCATACGGTCTTGAA
Source organism: Alkalihalobacterium sp. TH-98 (assembly GCF_057473385.1). Lineage (NCBI taxonomy): Bacteria > Bacillati > Bacillota > Bacilli > Caryophanales > Bacillaceae > Alkalihalobacterium > Alkalihalobacterium sp. TH-98. The sequence continues at coordinate 6,665 of NZ_JBYCKM010000046.1, forward strand.
TTTCTTTTCGACAGGTCGCAAGGGCCCCTGTTAAATTCGAAATGAGCTCGTCTCGTTCCCAATCGTTTAGTCTGCGGTACGTTTCACCTGCTTGACCAAAGTTATTTTCACGAGAAATTTTTTCTCGTTTTACATTTCCTTCTACATACGGCTCATGCTCTTTACCAGGGTTTTGAGCTTCTTTTAAACCGCCAATAAGTGAAGGTTCATAATTGACATGTGGATTTTGGTGCTTGCCAAAGTCCGTTCTGTAATCCATTTGTCCAGCTTCTTGATTGGAAGCAACATGCTTTTTTGGCTTGTTAATTGGTAATTGTAAATAGTTAGATCCTACTCGATAACGCTGCGTATCGGAGTACGAGAAGGTTCTGCCTTGTAGAAGTTTGTCATCGGAAAAGTCTAACCCGTCAACGAGGACACCTGTACCGAAAGCGACTTGTTCGACTTCAGCAAAATAATTTTCAGGGTTTTTGTTCAAAACCATTTTTCCGACTTTGTGCCACGGGATATCTTCTTTATACCATAACTTCGTTGGATCTAGCGGATCAAAATCTAACTCTGGGTGCTCGCCATCTTCCATAATTTGAACATACAGCTCCCATTCCGGGTAATCTCCACGCTCAATGGCTTCATATAAATCCATTGTCGCATGGTTAAAATCTGTCATTTGAATTTGATCTGCTTCTTTTTGAGAAAGGTTTTTAATTCCTTGGACAGGCTCCCAGTGGTACTTCACTAACACGGCTTTTCCTTCTTCGTTAACCCATTTATAAGCATGCACACCAGATCCTTGCATGTTGCGGTAATTGGCAGGAATGCCCCATGGTGAAAAGAGGAAGGTAACCATGTGCATCGATTCTGGCGTCTGACATAAGAAATCAAACATTCTTTCAGGATCTTGAACATTTGTTACTGGGTCAGGTTTAAAAGAGTGAACCATATCTGGGAACTTCAGAGGATCACGAATAAAGAAAATCTTTAAGTTGTTTCCAACTAAATCCCAGTTGCCATCCTCTGTGTAAAACTTCACCGCAAACCCGCGAGGATCTCTTAATGTTTCTGGGGAATGTCCACCGTGCACAACAGTAGAGAACCGGACAAAAACAGGGGTTTGGACGTCTGTATTTGTAAAGACTTTAGCACGCGTATATTTTGAAATCGGTTCACCGTTCACTGTACCGTACGACTCAAAGTACCCATGAGCACCAGCACCACGAGCATGTACGACACGCTCAGGCGTACGTTCCCGGTCAAAGTGACTGATCTTTTCTAGGAAATCATAATTTTCAAGTGTTGTCGGCCCACGATTTCCGACTGTTCGTACGTCTTGATTGTTTGTAACCGGATGTCCTTGTCTATTAGTTAACATATCATCTGCTTGGTTGTTTTCATTTTGTTCACTGTTCATGTTACGGCCTCCTTTAATGGAAAAATTTCCTTTACCAAAAATAGGTTGCCATAATTCTTGAAAATCATGTATGAAACTGCATCAAAATTAAGATGAATTTTAAAAAGGGGGATCTATTAAAGAAATAAATCAAAAAGCTTACACTAAAAAATTAGTGCAAGCTTTCTTTGTTAAGAATTTAATATTTGTGCAGCTTTCTTAGATGTCTCTTCCATAAGGTGTGCAATGGAGTGATTATCGGTTGTCAGGTTCTCAATAGTGGCTGTCATTTCTTCAAGACTTGCAGAGGATTCTTCGATAATCGCTGCTAATTCGTTTGTTGAAGTTTCAACATTCGTCGATCTCTGTTTTACATCCACTGCTAGTTCCGTCAAGAAATGAACTTTTCCGTCTAACGATTCTAACATCTCTTTCATTGAGATGAGAGAGGTTGTGACATCTTCAGTCGATTGCAGACCTTTACCGATAAAACTACTGCTATCCTTCATTCTTTCTAATGCTTCCGAATTACTATTATTTAGTTGAGAAAGATTAAGGTTGATTTTATCTGTTGTATTTCTACTTAATTCCGCTAATTTTCGTATTTCTTGTGCTACAACTGAAAATCCTTTGCCAGCTTCACCAGCTCTAGCTGCTTCAATAGATGCGTTTAAGGCAAGCAAGTTGGTTTGCTCTGAGATTTCTTGAATAGTACCTGTAAATGTATTTGTTTCTTCTATCGTTTTAGTGAGCACGGTGAACGTATGATTTAACTTTTCTATAATTTGTTCAAGTTGCTTCATATCTTGATTAAGCTCTAATACTTGATGATGTCCTTTGTTAGCAAGCGTACTAGAGTGTTTAGATGCATCCGAAAGATCCGTGGAGACGTTATGTAACTCTTCCATCTTTTCTTTTGTGGTAAAAGCATTTTCGGATATATCGTTTATTTGTTCCGATTGTGTTGTACTTCCTGAGGCGAGCTCATTAATGGCTAAGCGAATTTCGTCTTGCGATTGTAAACTGTTTTTTACTTGATCATTTACTTTCTGTACGTCATCGATAATACCAGTAACGTTTAATTCTAGTTTATTCTTTTGTTCTTCTTTTTTACGACTATCTTCCTCAGCTTGGCTGATAAAATCTTGTAGTTGTAAAAATTGTTTTTGATTTAAATAGATAAGGACGCCAAGCACAATCCCGGACAAGATATATACTAAAATAGCAGTAACATAACTAGATTGAATGAGTTCTGAACTATTCCGGTCAAGAATGGTTGATAGGACGATAGCGATAAACCCTAATACAAATCCAATTGTAAACAGTCTACGGTTAAAGTGCAAAGCTGAAATAAGAGTCAAGAATAATACGATAATTACATTGCTTAAGCTAGGTCCTTGTAATAAAATGTTCAAAATAACAAAGATGTAGATATAAGGGACTGCTACTATAGCAAATAGTTGTGGCCGTTTGATTATAAATTGAAATAACAAAAACAGGATCGCAAAGCCGAGTAATTGAACGGAATAATGTAAAATGCCATAACTATTTCCGGTTGTAATTGTATTACCTATTGCCACAATTAAAGAAATAGAAAAGGTAACAAACATAAGGACATTCTTTTTCTTGATGTCGTTTAAATGCATTAATTCGAGTGCGGTCATAAAAAAACCTCCATGGTTTGTAGTGTCATTAGTTATATTTTACTAGTGAACTACTATTATTGAATATATTATCATAAACTAACATGAAAAACATAGGTACTTTATCATAGTTTTGGTATAAAAGTAATAATTTTTTCTAATAAATATAGAACTCGAGTCCATCGTTATTTAATAGTATTCATATCAATAATAATAGATAAAATAAAACCAGGTGGAGGTACCACCTGGTTTTATTTACTACATTAATTTATCTGTTATTTTTACTCCATGAGGTTTATAGTGAACTTTTATATTTGTGAAGCATTCAGAAGCACCGGTGTTCATACTAACTTGCTGGGTCTTCTGAATTAACTCAAACACTTCATGTAATTCTCCTTCAACGACGGTTTCCATTGGTCCCAATTCATATTTTAACCCAGAATTTTTAACGACTTCGATGGCTTCGGCGATCATTCCGTTAGTATTCATGTCTTTTCCATCAGGCAATACCTGAAAACCAACAGTAGCTGTTGCCATTTTCAATCATCCTTCCGTTTCGGTTATTTTTTTACAGTTTGCTTTAAGTCTTTTACATCTTCCCCTAGTTTCTGTTCAATCTTTTTGACCTCATCTTCGACAACTTTTTTTATATCTTGGCCAGCATTCATTTCCTCCTTCATGATTTCCCTAACTACTTCTTTTAAGTGGTCAATGTTCATTTCATGGGGTGAATCCGTATTTTTTAATAACGCCATGGCTTCATTAATGACCTGCTCACTTTTTTGTTTAACGGTTTGGGAGACATTTGAAGAGCTGTCATTGATGATCTCAGATAGTTCGCTCATCTTTTCTTTAATTTCGTTTGTCACTTCTTCGGTTTTGTTTTTTCCTTCAGCTAGTTCATTCTGAATATCTTTTCTTAGTTCTTCACCCGATTTGGGAGCGGTGAGCAATGCCGCTGTAGCTCCAACTACTCCTCCAACGACAGTACCTAGTGCAAAGTTTTTTTGATGTTTCATGACTACCAACTCCTTTTTAAGTGTCTAGTATTCTGTAACCGAGTTAGAGAAAGTTTAAACATCTGATTTCTTTTGAATGATATAACTGAGTGTTTAAAGTAAGGGAAGGAGTAGGTTTTGATAAAAAATACCAAAATAAGATCTATAAAGATATGTTTTTTTAGGACTTTAAAAGGTTAATAGATGTGTAATTAATATTTAAGGACGATTTAGCAACAAGGGGGAACGAGAATATGGGAAACAAAAAGAAACGAAATAGTGTGCTTAACGTATTTACCATTTCAGCAATAATCGTATTACTTATGACATTATGGGGGATTTTTTTTCCGGATCATATGGAAAATACAATGTCTATTGGGCTGCATTTAGTAAATGATGTGTTTGGCTGGTTTTATGTATTGGCTACAGCATTATTTGTAGGCTTCTGTTTATTCCTTGGGTTTGGTCCGTATCAACATATGAAGATTGGAAGAAAAGAAGATCAACCTGAATACTCCTATTACACATGGATTGGCATGCTGTTTGCAGCTGGTATGGGTGTAGGGCTTGTTTTCTGGGGTGTGGCAGAGCCTCTCTCTCATTATGTAAACCCACCAGAAGGAATTGAGCCAAAAACACAAGAAGCAGCAGAGAAAGGATTATTGTATGGGGTGTTTCATTGGGGGATCCATCCATGGGCTGTATATGGGATTGTTGCGTTGGCATTGGGCTTTGTCAAGTATAGAAAAGGGTTGCCTGGATTAATCAGTTCTACTTTTTACCCTGTTATTGGGCATAGGATAAGAGGTGGATGGGGCAAGGTAATAGACGTCATTGCCATTGTTGGAACAACAGTCGGGATTGCAACTTCGTTTGGTTTAAGCACACTTCAAGTCAGCGGTGGTCTCTCTCAATTGTTTCCTATTCAAAATGCGGAAATTGCTCAGCTTTCTATCATTCTAGTTGTTACTGTCATTTTTCTCATCTCAGTCTTATCAGGAATTGATCGCGGGATGAAATATTTAAGTATAGGCAATCTCACGTTAGCTGCCGTGCTTCTTATTACCGTTATTGTGATCGGGCCGACGCTTTTTATTATGGAACATTTTACATTGACGTTAGGAACCTACATCACTCAACTTGTTCCGCTTAGTTTTCAGACAACACCGTACACAGATAATGATTGGTTAGGCGAATGGACGTTTTTTTATTGGGCTTGGGTGATTGCTTGGAGTCCATTTGTAGGTACATTTATTGCTAGAATATCAAAAGGAAGAAGTTTACGGGAGTTTATCATAGGTGTACTCTTTGTCCCAGCTCTAGGAAGTGTCTTATGGTTTGCTGCATTTGGAGGTACGGCGTTATTCCAAGAAACGAAGGAGGAAGCGGGAATAGCCTCTACGGTTAAAGATACACCAGAAAGTGGTCTATTCCTTATGTTAGATCAGTTGCCTTTTGGATTTATTTTGAGTGTGGCTGCCTTAGTATTGATTTCGATTTTTTTTATAACGTCAGCTAATTCGGCTACGTATGTGTTAGGTGTGTTTTCCTCAGGCGGGAGTCTAAATCCAAGCAAGTATAAGCTGGTGACATGGGGATTACTCGTTTCAGCCATCGCTGCTTCTCTTTTAATGAGCGGCGGGATCAAAGGACTGCAAGCGACAGCCATCATTATCGCGCTCCCGTATACCATACTTATGTTTATCATGATGTTAGCTATTTATAAATCGTTGAAACGAGAAGGAATTAAGGAGCATAAGGTGGAAGAAAAAGAGGATTGGTAATATAGTAGCATAAAAATTGTTATGATGGATGGAAAATAAATATGGGGGACCGAAAATGAACTGTGAAAAAATCGTATTAATTACGGGGGCTAATTCTGGAATAGGGAAAGCCGCAGCTTTCAAGTTTGCTAAAGAAGGTTGTACAGTTATTATGGCATGTCGAAACCTGGAAATTAGTAAGCAAGTGCAAAGCGACATAAAGCAAACAACTAATAATGATCGGGTCGACCTCCTCGAACTAGACGTTAGTTCTTTCAATTCGATCCGTGAGTTTTGTAAGCAATTCAAAAATCGGTATGAGAAACTTGATGTGCTCATCCATAATGCGGCTTATGCCAATCATGGTGAGAAATATCGTCTTAGCGCCAATCAGATTGAATTAACGTTTGCGACAAATGTGATTGGGCCATACTTAATGACGATGTTGTTGGTCGATCATCTAAAAAAATCAGAAGATGCTAGAATTCTTCATGCCTCCAGTAATATTGTAAAGCATTACTTTGATCCGAAAAAAGACATTGATTTTAGTAATTTAAGAGGCGAGCGTAAAGACGACAAGAAATTTAGTGTGTATAACATGTATCGGGACTCGAAGGTGGCCTTGGTGTTACTGACGTTTAAACTGGCAGAAGAATTGCAGGAGAATGGGATTAAAGTCAATGCGATCCAAATAAATGGTGCAAAAATGTCCAAAGAGACGTTAATGAAATTTGCACCTGGTTGGAGAGTGATCGCAAGAATTCAAAATTTATTTTTCCCGCCTCCTGAAAAGTTTGCAGAATGTTACTTTGAAATCTGTATGTCTGACCAATTTAAAATGACAACAGGAAAACTGATTAATGATAAAAATCAAATCATGGAACCAACTGTTACAAAACCAAATTATAAGATGCAAATCAAGCAATTTACAGGTTCAGACTTATCTTGAAAATAGAGATAATTGGGATAAGGTCTGGAATTTATGTAGAGAACTAACGCATTAGAAGATTGTTAGGTACATAGTAAGTGGCACTAACTAAGCGCTTTAATGAATTTAAAACAGACTTAACTAGACGTTACGGGGTCAAAATAATACCGACCTAACTAGATGTTTAGTGGGTCTGTTTTTTTGCTCTGGGGCGCATGTATGTCAAGACTCTCGTATTGTTGTAATACATTCATATCAGTAAAAATTATTATTCTTGACCAAACTCTCTTTGGAATACGATAGAAGTAAAACCAATAGGGGTGAAGTGATGTTACATAAGGCGACTACTGAAGAAATAGAATTCATTTTAACAAAAGCAGCTGAATCAGCAAATGAAGCAATGAAATCAGATAAACCGATTAGTCAGGTGAAGGCGAAGAGTTTAATGTTGAGTGTACTAAGTTCAGGTGCTTATTATGTCGTCCTGCGTAATAAAAATGGGTCACTAAAAGGATGGGCGCTTATTGGTGAGAACATCGACTATATGACTGAAAAAAGGGCAGGGTTTATTTATGAATTATATTTGCTGCCTGAATTTAGAGGAGCAGGATTAGGAAAAAAATTAATTAAAGAAACAGTAAAAGAATTAGAGCGTCAAGGGTACGATGAAGTACGGTTAAACGTCTATTCCAAGAACTTTGCTAAAGAACTATATGAAAAGCTTGGGTTTAATGAACTGCAATCGATTATGTACATTAAAACAGGTCAGATATAAATGGCAAAGATATTAGAACAATATAAGCTGAACGATACTTATTAGAGAGTATCGTTTTTTGTTGATATCAACTTCATTGCTCATGAGTAATTACTTCATTATAATATAGTTCAACATATTTCTAAAAAAATACTCCTACAGAAAGGAGCTTACATATTGGATTATAAAAATATTATTGCTATAGCGATCGGTGGAGCAGTGGGTACGATGCTGAGGTATACCTTAAATGTTTATACATTGTTTGTTGGTTACCCTATCGGTACGGTGATTGAAAATATCGTCGGAAGTTTATTACTTGGACTTTTTACAGGTTGGTTCATCCATCGAAAACCGCGAGAGTGGGTAAAGCTAGGATTAGGAGTTGGCTTTTGCGGTGGATTTACCACGATGTCAACGTTAGCAGCTGATAGTTTGTTTTTATATCAACAAATGTCATTATTGGAGTCGGTCATTTATCTATCGGTATCTTTGTTTGGAGGGTTAACCTTCGCATTTGTTGGCTTACTTCTTGGAACGAAGTGGAGTGAAACGAAAGAAGATGGAAAAGAGGGGCAATGGTCATGAACGTTCTTATTTTAGCTTTGGGAGGAGCGCTCGGTGCTGTATCCCGATACTTGCTTGGCTTAGCAATCATGAAAAGAAAGCCGCATCCACCTATTCCTGTTGCTATGCTTATAGTAAATTTAATCGGATCATTCGGCTTAGGCTTATTTTTTGCAATGGCATACGGGATAATTCCTCTTTCAGCTGCCTATGAGGAGCCGTTGTTTCTTTTTTTAGGCATCGGTTTTTTTGGAGCCTTCACTACATTCTCAACATTTAGTATGGAAACGATTGAGCTGATTCGAAACAAACATATGAAAAAAGCGATGGTTTATTTTTTATTTTCTATTTTTGGAAGCATTGCTACTTTTATCATTGGTTTATCATTTGGTCATTTGTTTACTTAGAGCTTTTTTCAGAATACCTAATGCGTGGTGTGTAATTTTAGTATGTCCAAATGTTCTCTTTGGAAGCATAGAAATATCAATTTTGTGTACCCTAACATTGAGATAAATCTACTTAAATTATACATGTGGAGGAACGGTTATGGATCAACAACAAAATCAGCAAAACCAACAAAATCAACAACAACAAGATCAACAACAGCTTCAACAGGCACAAGCAGAGATGAATGCAGCCGAGCAAGAACTATTGATGGAAAAACAGCAATTGCAACAAGCTGAGATGCAGTTATTTCAAGCAAAAGAACAAGTAAAACAAGAGCAAATGGACGTTCAATCAGCACAGGCAAAAGTACAGCAAAAGCAAGCTGAAACAATGTCACAACGAGAAAAGTTTCAATAAATTGTAAAGTAGTCGATTATCTATGTTATAGAGAGTCATTAATCAAGCTTTATAAATCAACAGGCCAAATCTCAATTTAGATTTGGCCTGTTTTGTTTACAAGTATAGAGTTATGTCAACTTAATGTTCTAGTGCTGTAATATTATTCAGAAAACCTATTTTGATTTGTCTGATGTATGATATGGTGTGGCTATGGTATTAAATAAGAGGGAGGATTGTATATATGGAAAAGAGAAGAAAACATAGAACTTCACTCCTTATTTTAATCGGAATTATCCTTGCACTTACCTCGTTTTGGATAAATAGTGAACGTTTGATTTCGTACTCAGAACCGAGCAAAGCCATGCTTGCGACTGATAAAGAATTAGTACTAATACCTGCTTATAAGTTAAATAATGAAGCACTTTTCTTTTTTATTAAAGATCAACAATTTTTCGGTGCAGCAAAGGTGAAGAAAGGCATATTTGGATGGAAACAACCAATGATGGCTTGGGATCCGATGAGTGATCGATCGACTTATGAAATTCCAGGCAATTTGCAAGGATATGGGGATTTCTTAGTATATGGTCTAATAAAAAATGGTGTTGATTATCGAATTGAAGTGAATGAAAAGCATGCAGTTATTTTACCATTTGCAATGCTCCCACCTGAAAAAGTAAAAGCAAACGAGTTAGAGAATATGTACCTTTGGTATTATGAAAGCGAAGAGCCACTCCACCATGGACGCGTTGAATATTTAAATAGAGAGACTTTAGAATTGATCGAACGCATTGATTTTTAAGACTAGCCCAAAATCAACTCATATCCACAATATCCTAAATAAAGCTTTATAGTAAGTAAGAGGGATTTTTCTAAAACAATGAATGTGTAGGTGATAGTATGAGTCAATCCCGACCGAAAATCACGGTAGTCGGTAGTATTAATATGGATTTAATTACGGAAACGTCTCGCTTTCCGTCTCCTGGCGAAACGATACTTGGTGAAAACTACACAACTTTACCAGGGGGAAAGGGTGCCAATCAAGCTGTTGCTGCAGCTAGGTTAGGAGCTGACGTGTCTTTCATCGGTTGCATCGGTGCTGATTTGAATGGTGAAGAATTAAAAAAGAAGCTGTTAGAAGAAGGTATTGATGTTCGCGGAATTGACACAAGCAAAGTGAAGCCGACGGGTATAGCTCAAATTACGGTTACACCTGATGATAATCATATTATCGTCGTTCCGGGAGCAAATTTTGAGCTAACAGCAGAGTGGGTGGAAAAGAATAAGGAGTTAATTATCAATAGTGATATCGTAGTTCTTCAGCTTGAAATTCCTTTGCCTATTGTGGGCGAAGTGATTACACTTGCTGAACAGCACGGTGTTCCCGTTTTGTTAAATCCAGCACCAGCAAAAGAGTTACCAGAAAATTTTCTTAAAAAAATCACTTACTTTACCCCGAATGAAACAGAATTCATGGTTCTAACGGGAACTTCAATTGAAGAAGGATATGAAGCAACCTTCCGTTCTCTTCGGCAAAAAGGTATTCAACATGTGATTCTGACGAGAGGGAAACAAGGCGTTGTATTTGAAAATGATCAACAGCTCATGAAACTGCCGAGTAGAAAGGTTAAGGTCGCCGATACAACTGGGGCTGGAGATGCGTTTAATGGTGCGCTTGCATTTGGAATAGCATCAAAACAACCGCTTCATGAGGCTGTTGAATTTGCAATAAAAGTATCAGCTCATGCGGTGACAAAAATCGGTGCTCAAGCAGGCATGCCGACGATGGAAGAAGTTCAAAGGTTACGGTAGGCCTAATAATTTTTTGCTCTTTAATTGGCGGTTCTTTTATTATATTGAAATATCTATTATCTGAACTATTAAATAAATGCCCTATGAAAATTTTCTCATGATCTGAGCATTCGATTCGAACTTCATAAAAAATAGCCAGGTCCGGAATCGTATGGACCTGGCAACTATAGAAAAAATGTAGGGGACTGATATATGTAAAAGTTACCCTCATTCCTGATCTAGTAAACTTCTATTTTTGTTATATGACCGTTTTAAAGATATATAGTTAGAAATCGAATAGACAAAGCCAATTAGAAGCACAAGACCGAGAATTTCACTCCATTGTCCTTCGCTTCGTGGAAACCCGATGAAAACCATATAAACTAGTAAGTACAAGCTAATGAAGGTTATCGAACGTATGAGTATTTTCTTCCGTTCAAGCTTAAAAGACGTTTCGTTCGTCACATTTGCATAATCCATTCCTGAGAACATATATCTTGACGCGACATAAAAAATAAACACGATAATACTAATACCTAAGCCAACTTCTACGGAGAGATTCCAATGAGGAAATAAGCGATTTAAGAAGAATAGTGTTAGTAAAACAATGAGGTTAAGAACAGCGGCTTCACCTAAATAGTAGAGTAGCATTTTTTGTTTATACTCGTCTGAAGGTAATATGGTGGACAACCAAGATTTTTCCATACTAATCAACCTCCCAAAATAAATCATCAAGCGTTTTATCTAACGTTTTGGCAATTGCGATACAAAGTTGCAAAGTTGGATTGTAGTTTCCGTTTTCAATCAAACCAATGGTCTGACGCGTCACACCGACTTTTTTTGCTAATTGTTCCTGAGTTATCGCTTGTTCAACACGAGCTACCCTTACTTTATTTTTCACTTGATCACCTACAGTAGGATGAGATGTAATATATATGTTGCGAAATGTAATTTATATGTTACTTTATTATGGTGTTTAGGTCAATAAAAAGTGGTAATAATTCCATTTCTAGGTAAATGTAAGGAAGAAGGTTTATGAGGACATAGTCACTAGTCGTTATGGGCAGTAGAAACCTAGTTATTATGACTTTTTCAACTACAACTGTGTGCCAACCCCTGTAATGGTTCACGGTCCTCCTAATAAATTCCTTAAGTGCACGCCAGACCAACGTATTGGAATACTGGTCCTCTTAGTAAACTCCCTTAAAGTGACGAACTCCTCAACTATCGGAAAAAGTTCAAGTGCATTAAACTTTTCGAAAACAACTGAAAAATAAAGGGAAATCTGCATAGAACAGTGAAGGTATTAATAAGGTGATTTTTAGTGGTACATATGAAGGAGGAGAAAGGATGACGTATTCTAAATACCAGGTTGTTGTAGAAACAAAGAAAAACCATTTAAGTAATGTGGAACTGATCGGCTACATGGACGAAGCAAGGTCGGTTTGGTATGAGTATTGCATTTCAACTGGAGTAGAAGCAGTAGTTGTTCATCTGAGTACAGATTTCAAAAAAGAATTGTTTAATCAAGATCAGCTCAACATACGTACACAGATTGGACGTGTAGGAAACACTAGCTTTACACTGGAACAAAGCGTGGTTGATGTGCACCAACAACTTGTTTCAAAATCTGAGGTAGTTCTCACAACCATTGATATACAAACGAGACAAAAGGTGAGGGTTCCTGATCAAGTCCGAGAGCTACTTGAAAAAGATGGAACTTTACCTGCGAAAGTAGATCCGTCGTATTGTTCCTAATTAATTATGTTACCGTATTGGAATGGTGACGAGAGTTATTGATGAGTAGGATTTCCATTAGGAAGTCCTTTTTTACATTTAATTTACATACTTAACAACTTATTTTTGTTCCATTATGTTACAATTAACAAGATATATTTTAATGGATAGATTTTCCTATGAAAATAAGGAGCGATAATTTTGAGGTTTTTTAAGTTTTTAATCTATTTCGGTATAATGTTTTTATTTGGATACTATTATGCTGTAATTACAAAGGGAACTGTATTTGATAATTTCTTTGTGATGTTACTCTCTTTATTTATCATTCTATTTATATTCGAATGGATGTTTAGTAAGGTCAAAAAGAAAAATCAACCTGAAAAAGAAAACAAGGAAGAATTTGATGAGGATTGGGAGAAGATCAAAAGCGACCTAAAGCAACAGTTTGATGTGAAATATGGAAACCATACGATTTTAGTAAACAATGAATATTATAAAGAAGAGTTATATATTAACGGAAACTTAGTCGACCAAAATGAAAGAAACCGCTGGTACCAATGGTTGTGGTCGTTCTACCAGTTGAATGGAACTTTTGATGATTACGGTACAACGAAGAACGTAAAGGTAAAAATAGGCGGGTGGAAAAACCTTAACTGTCGCATATATGTAGATGAAGAATATATTTTGAAAGAAAAGATAAATTATAAGATACTACTCGGTAAAGTAGAACGAGTGGATAATGACGCGAATAAATAGATAAAAAGCTATCTCAATAGAGTCAGGTGCTCTCCATACTAATTGGAGGCTGCCTGGCTCTGTCTTGTTTTTACGAGATAGTCCTTTCTTTTAATAGATAAGAATATTTCAAGATGTCTAACTCTATAAGGGCGCTTGCACCTTTCCTATTGAAACTTATCTAAGCGGGAAAAGAACTGCTTTACAAACTCATAAAATACTTTTTCAGTAGGTGCTAGCTCACGATTTTTAGGGGTAATAATTCCGACCGTTCGCTTAACTTCAGGTGACGCAATCGATATTTTCGTCGTTAATCGTGATTCGCGATCGTAAAAGGTTCCATCGGGTAAAAGACTGACACCTATACCTGCAGAAACGAGCCCCTTGATCGCATCCATGTCCTCTCCTTCAGCTGTAATATTCGGTTTAAATCCTGCTTTCTTACACGCTTCAACCGCAATGTCATGTAAAACATATCCTTTTGGAAATAAGACAAAGTCATCCGTTCGTAAATCACTGAGTGAAACACTCTTTTGATCCGATAATGGATGGTTGGCTGGAACTAATAATGAAATTCCTTCAGAAAACAAAATATCAGTATAAAGATCCTGATCATTACTTGGGACGGGCCCAAGAAACGCTAAATCAATGTCGCCGTTTTTTACAGAATCAAGTAATAAAGCATATGACCCTTGCCGTAAATGATACGAGACATTCGGATGGTTCGCTTTAAAAGCCGAGATTACTGTAGGGAGTAAGTGGTTAGCTAAGCTCGTGGGATAACCAATTTTAATCGTTCCTTTTTCAGGATCTAGATATTCGTCTACTTTTTCTTTTGCATAATCAATCGCTTTGATCGCTTTTTTTGTATGAACTAAAAACGTCTTTCCAATCGGTGTTAACTTAATGTTTCGTCCGGTGCGTTCAAATAGTGTAATGCCTAATTCAGCTTCGAGTTTTGAGATTTGTAGACTTATAGCCGACTGTGCAACATGGAGATGTTCTGCTGCTTCCGTGAAGTGTTCGCGTTCGGCCACTTCGATAAAATAACGCAATTGCCGTAACTCCATCGATAACTGTCACTCCTATCTATATTGATTCGAGATGGTTTCTATCTAAATCATATATTGTTTATATCGATTTGAAAACCTAAAATAATACTATACAAAAATTCAAACGTGAAATAAACAAAAGGGGGAGAATATATGACATACAATTATCTGCCAAAAGCGCAAGGTCTATATCGACCGGAGTTTGAACACGATGCGTGCGGAATTGGTCTATACGCTCATATAAAAGGATTTGCAACACATGATATTGTAAAAAAAGGTCTAGGAATGCTTTGTCAATTAGATCATCGTGGCGGACAAGGAAGTGACCCGCTTACTGGTGACGGGGCTGGTTTGATGGTGCAAATTCCAGATCAATATTTTCGAAAAGTTTGCCCTGAGATGAATTTGCCGGAAAAAGGTCGTTACGGGGTCGGTATGATTTTTTTCTCAAACAACGATGTTGAACGGAACGAAATCGAAGCACGTATCAACGAAATTATTAAAAAAGAAGGTCAGACGTTATTAGGTTGGAGAACGGTTCCTGTTGATCCAACACAACTTGGAGAAGGTGGGAAAGCAACTTGTCCGATGATCCGCCAAGTGTTTATCGGTGCCAATGATAACGTTAAAGAAGATATTGAATTTGAACGTAAACTATACATTATTCGCAAACAAGCAGAACGCTTTGCTAAAGAACAAGATACGCGTTTCTACTTTGCCAGCCTTTCAAGTCAAACGATCGTATACAAAGGCTTGTTAACTCCTGAACAAGTAGATGCTTTCTATTTGGATTTACAAGATGAGGAGTTTACGTCGGCATTTGCTTTAGTGCATTCCCGCTTTAGTACAAACACGTTCCCGAGCTGGGAGAGAGCGCATCCGAACAGATACCTTATTCATAATGGAGAGATTAATACGCTACAAGGTAATGTAAATTGGATGAAAGCTCGTGAACAACAATTTATTTCTGAAGCATTCGGTGAAGATTTACCAAAAGTCTTACCGATCTTAGATACTGATGGAAGTGACTCGTCTATTCTTGATAATGCATTAGAGTTTTTCGTGCTAGCTGGACGCAAGCCGGCACATGCTGCGATGATGTTAATTCCAGAGCCGTGGTCAGAAAACCCGCATATGTCAAAAGAAAAACGAGCTTTTTATGAGTATCACAGCTGTCTAATGGAACCGTGGGACGGACCGACAGCCATTTCATTTACAAATGGTAAGCAAATTGGAGCGATTTTAGATCGAAATGGTCTGCGCCCGGCACGCTATTATGTCACAAAAGATGACTACATTATTTTCTCATCCGAAGTTGGTGTCATTGATGTCGAGCCTGAAAACGTCGTTTATAAAGATCGTTTAAGCCCAGGAAAAATGCTTCTCATTGATTTAGAAGAAGGCCGCATCATTTCAGATGAAGAAATAAAGTCGGAAATGGCAAGTGCAGAACCGTATCAACAATGGTTAGAAGAGCAGCTTGTTAAATTAGATGAGGAAGCAGAAGAAAATGAGCAGCCTGTTTCTGACTTGGTCGTACGTCAAAAAGCCTTTGGTTATACGTATGAGGATGTTCAAAAATATTTAATTGCGATTATTAACGAAGGAAAAGATCCCATTGGTTCGATGGGGAATGATAGTCCATTAGCGGTCTTATCAGATCGTCCGCAGTCCCTGTTCAATTATTTTAAACAAACGTTTGCACAGGTAACGAACCCGCCAATTGATTCGATCCGTGAGCAACTAGTCACAGCAACGGTATCCTATTTAGGTACAGAAGGAAATATCCTTCATCCAAATCAAGAAAATTGCTATCGTATTCAACTGGATACGCCGGTTTTAACTAACGGTGAGATCGAGCAATTAAAAGCGAATAAAAATCGGAAGTTCCAAAGTGTAACGATTGATACTCTTTTCAAAACCGATCTAGAAAGTGCCCTAGAGCAAATGTTTGCTAAAGCTGAACAAGCGATCCAAGATGGAGTATGTCTATTAATATTATCAGATCGAAACATGAACGAAGAAGAAGCAGCGATCCCTGCATTACTTGCTGGAAGTGCACTTCATCATTATCTGGTTCGTCAAGGATTACGCACGAAAGTAAGTTTAATCGCAGAAACAGGTGAAGCGAGAGAGGTTCATCACTTTGCGGCATTAATCGGTTACGGTGTCGATGCGATTAATCCTTACCTAACATTTGAAACTTACAAACAAGTCGTCGCTGATGGTAGTTTAGCAGTTAGCTATGACGAAGCGGTTAGAAAATATGTAAAAGGTGTAACAGAAGGCGTTGTTAAAGTGATGTCAAAAATGGGGATCTCGACGGTACAAAGTTACCGTGGTGCTCAAATTTTTGAAGCTGTTGGTATTGGTGCGCAAGTAGTGGATCGTTATTTTACAGGCACCGCCTCTCAAATTGGTGGAGTCGACTTAGAGACGATTGCAAAAGAAGCTGTCGTCCGTCATGAGAAGGCGTACCAGGAGATGAGTAATTCATCATTAGAGTCAGGTAGTGACTTCCAATGGAGAAAAGACGGCGAATTCCATGCGTTTAATCCACAAACGATCCATACTCTTCAATGGGCATGTCGTAAGGGGGATTATAGCTTATATAAAAAGTATTCGAAAATGGCGAATGAAGAGAGAATCGGCTTCCTACGCAACTTGTTTGCTTTTAATCCAAATCGTCAGTCGTTGCCAATCGACGAAGTGGAATCAGTGGACTCGATTGTGCGTCGTTTTAAAACAGGCGCAATGTCTTTTGGTTCATTGAGTAAAGAAGCCCATGAAACGTTAGCGATTGCGATGAACCGTATCGGCGGAAAAAGTAATAGCGGTGAAGGCGGAGAAGATCCAAGCCGTTACTCCACGGATGAAAAAGGTGACAACCGCCGCAGTGCGATTAAACAAATTGCATCGGGTCGTTTCGGTGTAAAAAGTCATTATTTAGTGAATGCTGATGAATTGCAAATTAAAATGGCCCAAGGAGCGAAGCCAGGTGAAGGTGGTCAGCTTCCAGGAAACAAAGTGTACCCTTGGGTAGCTGAAGTTCGGGGTTCCACACCAGGTGTTGGCTTAATTTCACCACCGCCTCATCATGACATTTATTCGATTGAAGATTTAGCACAGTTAATTCATGATCTGAAAAATGCAAACCGTGATGCAAGAATTAGTGTCAAGCTTGTATCAAAAGCGGGTGTTGGAACGATTGCAGCAGGTGTTGCAAAAGGGGCAGCAGACGTTATCGTTATTAGTGGATATGACGGTGGTACTGGAGCTTCGCCAAAAACAAGTATTAAGCATACGGGATTACCGTGGGAGCTTGGTCTTGCAGAAGCCCATCAAACGTTAATGTTGAACGGCTTGCGTGATCGTGTGGTGCTTGAAACGGACGGGAAGCTGATGACAGGAAAAGATGTTGTGATGGCAGCGATCCTCGGTGCTGAGGAATTTGCTTTTGCAACGGCACCACTTGTTGTTTTAGGGTGCATTATGATGCGTGCTTGTCATTTAGATACATGTCCAGTTGGTGTCGCAACACAAAATCCACAGCTTCGAGACAAATTCACAGGTGACCCAGACCATATCGTGAACTATATGCGTTTTGTTGCTGAAGAGGTTCGTGAACTAATGGCTGAGCTTGGGTTTAGAACCATGGATGAAATGGTCGGGCGTACAGATGTGCTAGAAGTAAGCGAGCGAGCTAAATCGCATTGGAAAGCAAAACACCTTGATTTATCAACGCTTTTATATCAACCAGAAGGTACGCGTATTCGTCAAACATCACAAAACCATAAAATCGACCAATCATTAGACATTCAAGAAATTTTACCTGTCGTGCAGTCAGCCATAGAAAATAACAAGCCAGTAGATGCTTCATTCCCAATTACGAATGTACAACGTGTTGTCGGTACGATTGTCGGAAGTGAAATCTCAAAGTATTACGGTGAAAAAGGTCTTGCGGAAGATACGATTACACTTCGCTTTACAGGCTCAGCGGGTCAAAGCTTTGGTGCGTTTGTTCCACGCGGAATGACACTTCAGTTAACAGGGGATGTAAATGATTATATCGGTAAAGGTTTATCCGGTGGAAAGGTCATTGTAAAAGCACCAGCAGAATCCACATTCAATGCGTCAGAAAATGTCATCGCAGGTAATGTTGCTTTTATTGGAGCAACGAGTGGAGAAGCTTATATCAACGGTAAAGCTGGAGAGCGGTTTGCGGTTCGTAACAGTGGTGCCCATGTCGTTGTCGAAGGTATCGGTGACCATGGCTGTGAATACATGACCGGTGGACGTATCGTCGTTTTAGGTGAAGTCGGTAAAAACTTCGCTGCTGGGATGTCTGGTGGAATTGCTTATGTATTACCGGAAAATGCGGCCGAGTTCAAATCACTTTGCAACGAAGAAATGATTGAATTCGAAACATTAGTTATAGATGAAGATGTAAATGAAGTTCGTGAAATGATTTCTAAACACCTAGGGTATACCGGAAGTCAGAAAGCAAATGAAATCCTTAACAATTGGGATCAATATGTAAAACAGTTCGTAAAAGTGATTCCCAAAGACTATAAACGCATGATGGAAAGCATCCGAGAGCAGAAACAAGCTGGATTAACAGATGACCAAGCGGTAATGTCAGCTTTCCAAGCCAATGCTGCTCAAGAGAAAAAAGCCAAAACATCTGCTAAAAAACTAGAAGTTGTAGGTCAGTAGAAAGGAGAGGGAGACATGGGAAAAGCAACAGGATTTATGGAGTATTCGCGCCAGAAGCCAAAAGAAAAGAATCCACTTGCACGAGTAAGCGATTGGAAAGAGTATTCCTCGATTTTTTCGGATGAATTATTAAGCCAGCAAGGAGCCCGCTGCATGGATTGCGGCACTCCTTTCTGTCACATGGGAACGGAAATACAAGGAGTTACGACTGGTTGTCCCATTCATAATTTAATTCCAGAGTGGAATGATTTAGTGTATCGTGGCAGATGGAGAGAAGCGTTAGACCGCCTAATGATGACAAACAACTTTCCGGAATTTACAGGAAGAGTTTGTCCGGCTCCTTGTGAGGGGTCCTGTACGGTTGCGATTTCAGATCCGGCCGTTTCTATAAAAAATATAGAGCGTACGATCATAGATAAAGGGTTTGAAAACGGTTGGATTACCCCGCGAATTCCAGAAAAGCGTACAGGGAAAAAAGTGGCGATTGTCGGATCAGGTCCAGCTGGGTTAGCAAGTGCTGATATGCTTAACCAAAAAGGGCACTCAGTAACTGTTTATGAGCGTGCCGATCGTCCAGGTGGATTGCTGATGTACGGTATCCCCAATATGAAGCTTGAAAAAGAAGTGGTTGAGCGCCGTATTCAATTACTCAAACAAGAAGGCATTGAATTTGTGACAAATACAGAAGTAGGAAAAGACATTACAGCAGAAGAACTTCGTGCTCAATATGATGCTGTTATCCTTTGTACTGGTGCACAAAAGCAACGTGATCTCATGATTGAAGGTAGGGAAGCAAACGGCATTCATTTTGCAATGGACTATTTAACAGATACAACAAAGAGCTTGCTTGACTCAAACTTCACTGATGGGAAGTTCATTGATACAAAAGATCAAGATGTCATCGTCATCGGTGGGGGAGATACAGGAGCAGACTGTGTCGCTACAGCGCTTCGTCAAAATTGTCGCAGTGTCGTTCAATTCGGTAAGCACCCTAGATTACCAGAACAGCGCACAGAAGATAACATGTGGCCAGCTTATCCAAATGTGTTCACTTTAGAGTATGCATACGAGGAAGCGGCAGCAAAATTCGGTAACGATCCGCGTCAATACTCCATTCAAACGAAGAAGATCGTTGCAGATGCAGATGGAAATGTAAAAGAATTGCAAACGATTCAAATGGAAAAATTAAAAGATGAAAACGGAAACTTTTACTTTGAAGAAATTCCGGGTAGTGAAAAAGTATGGCCGGCTCAACACGTTTTTATTGCGATCGGATTTGAAGGTACAGAACAACCGTTACTAACACAATTCGGTGTCGAAACGAAGAATGATAAAATTGATGCAGCATACGGCGACTACAAGACGAATGTCGATGGTGTGTTTGCAGCTGGGGACGCACGAAGAGGCCAAAGCCTGATTGTTTGGGCGATCAATGAAGGACGAGAAGTCGCGACAGCTGTTGATGAGTATTTATATGCAGCCGTGGCGAAATAAATTAATCATAAAAAAACCTAGGAAGCGATCGAGTTTCCTAGGTTTTTAATTGCTAACGACCTAACAGTGAGGATAGGTCGAAGGTTTTAAAAATGTAACCGTTATGGTTGTCCCATTCGATCCTGTGTCTAAAGTAATCGTCGCATGGTTTCTCTCGGCAATACTATAACATTTTGACAAGCCCAGACCGATGTGATGATCTTTGGTTGTGAAAAAAGGAGTAGCAATCTTATCTAGAATGGAAGGATGTATTCCTTGACCTTCATCTTTAATCAATAGCAAAATCTCATTTTCATTAAAAAGAGTTTCAATGGTTAAAACTTGATCATCTTCCATTGCCTCTAGTCCATTTCTAATTATGTTCATGATAAGCTGTGAAATTTCATTTTCATCGAAACAAATATGGGGGATTGCGTCTTTTTTAATGAACTTGAAACGGCTAGCGTTAACTCCAAGTTCAGATTGTATTTTCGAAATGCAGTCTCTTACAGTCTTATTGAGATTATTAGGGCGGAGCTCAACTTTTTTATTGTGAGCAAGCATAACAAACTCGGATATAATTGCATTGGCCTGATCAACATCTAATAGCACTGTTGAAATCATTTGTTTTTTCTCTTGTTCGGGTATATTAGTATGACTTAATAATTGTAAAAACATCTTAACGGTCGTCATCCGGTTTCGTATTTCATGTGCAAAGCCGACAGCCATTTCACCAACTAAATGCAATTGGTCCATCTGTCGTTTTTCTTTTTGGAGCCGTTCATTTTCGAGAATTTCTTGTTTCAATTTTTCATTTTTCTCTTTAAGCTCTCTTGTTTTTTCCTCGACGAGTTCAGATAGGTACCTTTTATGGATATTTAATTCAATTTCAAGTTGTTTTACCTCTGTAATATCTGAGATCGTAAGTACAGCGCCATCAATGTGCCCACCATCTGTAAAAAGGGGGATAGCTGAATTTAATATCGTTGCTTTTCGTCCATCAAATGTTTGAATATCTATGACTTCACCAAATGACGTTTCTCCTTTTTCTATTGCTCTAATAACCGCCCAATCTCCTTTTGATATCCTTTCATCTGTACCTTTATAATATCCTTCGTACTCTCCATACACCGTGTGTTTATCCCATTTTGCAGGATCGACACCCCAAATATCATAAACTTTTGAATTGATATGTAAAAATTCTCCTTTTGCATCAACGATCAGTACACCAAATGGCAGTGCATTTAAAATTCTCTGTATGTCAGAATTAGCTAATCCTTTTTTAAGCATTTTTAAAGCTCCTATGAAATATTTGACTCTTTTTTATCAAGGCAATCTCAGTAATTATAGTATTGTGATCAAAATTTATATCGAAAAGTCGTGTCAAATGTTCTGATCTAGTGTTCAATAGAATTAATAAGAGCCATTAAATAATAATCAATTATACTATGTACCCCGCGAATAATCATCCTGTACCGCAATACACAATGTTGAAGTGTAAACTTCAAATCACCAAATAAAGAGCGTCTTTCATTGACGCTCTTTAAAAGGAGAGAAGTTTCTTTTCTTCAAATTAATACTTCTTGTGCGTAAACGCAGTTCCTACAATGATGAGTAGGATAAATAATACAACGATTAACGCGAAACCTGTTCCTGGCGCGTGATGAGCAACACCAGCTACAGGAGCATAACCGAAGTGACAGCCGTAACCTCCGTAGTAACTCATAATTTCACCACCTTCCTTAAGCGGATAGTACATACTATGTAAGAAGCTCAATACGTGAATAGGCCGGAATGGAAGAAAAGTGAAATAGGTTAAGATTGAGAGGGTGTAATTTATAATTTTTTTTATATATAAGCGAAATCTGAAATTTCTTTGGAGTGTGTTCATTCATAGGGGAGGTATGTTAAGATTAAAAAAGTGTATTTTATCATCCAATGATCTAAAAACGATATGAATAGAAAGCGGGAATGTTATGAATGAAGGTAGATTTTTACGAGTCATTAACATTGTTCCTATTGTAATGACATGGCTCATGTTTATTGGAATTTTAATTTTTATTATTTTAAATGCAGAAGGATTACAAGAGTTAAATATGTTGACGATTTGGGTAATCGGTCTTATCGGAGTATTCATCGTTGCTTTATTCGGTACGTATAAAATATGGCAGTGGATCCGAGAAGGGAAGTTGTAGGGGATTACAACATAACCTAAAGAAGAGACAAAATTAAAAAGCTGATGAGAGTCGATCTCATCAGCTTTTCATTGTATTTGATTAGATAATACCTTGAACGATCATCGCATCTGCTACTTTTACAAATCCAGCAATGTTGGCACCGACTACAAGATTACCAGGAGCATCGTATTCTTCGGCAGCCTTTACACTTTCACGATAAATGTTTTTCATAATTTCATGAAGTTTTGCATCCACTTCTTCAAATGTCCAAGAAAGTCTCATGCTGTTTTGAGCCATTTCTAGTGCAGAAACAGACACTCCACCAGCATTAGCTGCTTTTGCAGGACCAAATAATACATCTTGATCTAAGAAAACTTCAATTGCTTCTAAAGTCGATGGCATGTTAGCACCTTCACCAACAGCTTTTACACCGTTAGAAACTAAAAGTTTTGCTGCTTCTTCATCTATTTCATTTTGTGTTGCACAAGGAAGTGCGATATCACAAGGGATAGACCAGATATCAGTACAGCCTTCAAAATAAAGGGCTTCTGGATGTTCTTTTACATACTCACTAATACGCTTGCTCTCAACTTCTTTAAGACGTTTTACGGTATCTAGGTTAATTCCGTTTTTATCGTAAATGTAACCGCCAGAGTCACTACATGCAACTACTTTTGCACCTAATTGCATTGCTTTTTCCATCGCATAAATAGAAACATTTCCTGATCCAGAAACAGTTACTACACTGTCTTTAAAACTTAAACCTTTATCTTTTAACATTTCTTCAACAAAGTAAACAGTTCCATATCCAGTCGCTTCTTTACGAGCTAAGCTACCACCGTATCCGATACCTTTTCCAGTTAGTACGCCTGCCTCGTAACCGCCGCGCATTTTTTTGTATTGTCCAAACATATAACCGATTTCTCGAGCACCTACACCGATATCTCCTGCTGGAACATCAATGTCAGGACCAATATAGCGGCTAAGCTCTGACATGAAACTTTGGGTGAAGCGCATGATTTCAGCGTCAGACTTTCCTTTCGGGTCAAAGTCAGATCCACCTTTACCACCGCCGATTGGTTGGCCTGTTAAAGAGTTTTTGAAAATTTGCTCGAACCCTAAGAATTTAATGATACTAGCATTAACGGATGGGTGAAAACGTAATCCACCTTTATATGGTCCAATCGCACTGTTGAATTGAACACGGAAACCACGGTTCACTTGAACATTACCTTGATCATCTACCCATGGTACTCTAAACGAAATCAGTCTTTCAGGTTCAACGATTCGTTCAAGGATCGCTTGTTTAATGTATTGTGGATTTTTAGCCAGCACAGGAATTAAAGAGTCAAAGACTTCTTTAACTGCTTGTAAAAATTCCTCTTCGTTTGGATTGCGTTTTTTTACGCTTTCGTATACTGCATCTACATACTCTTGAACTTCTTTTGTATACGATTGCTTCATTTTCTCCATTGTTTTCATATTCCCCTACCCCCAAAAATTTATATCTAAAGATTATAAAAAATATGTATATTAACAATTTTTTGTTTGTTAGATTTTTTACTGTAATTTATTTTATAATTAAAATAATCATCTAAACAATATCAAAAATCGATAAAGTTCATGCTTTTTTGAGATGGATTAAAAAGTGGGGGTCTTTCTGTGGAAATTAGACAGATTAAATATTTTATGGAAGTGGCAAAACGAGAACATGTAACAGAAGCAGCGGATGCCCTGCATGTTGCACAGTCGGCTGTGAGTCGGCAAATTTTTAATTTAGAAAACGAGTTAGGTGTAGACTTGTTTATTCGAGAAGGGCGCCGTGTAAAGTTAACACCTATTGGGAAAATGTTTCTAGAGCGAATGAAGCATGCAATGAATGTCATTGATGATGCAACACGGGAAGTGGCCGAGTATTTGGATCCCGAAAAAGGAACGATACGTGTAGCTTTCCCCATTAGTTTAGCAGCGTATACGTTACCGACTGCAATTTATGCATTTCGAAAACATTACCCCGATGCGAAATTCCAACTGAAACAGGCCCTTTATCGCGATTTAATTGACGGGGTAGTAAAAGGCGAATTTAATATGGCATTAATTGGTCCGGTACCGATGCAAGAAAAGAAAGTAAAGAGCAAAATATTATTCACAGAAAATGTTGTAGCGCTTTTGCCAATCCACCATCCACTGGCAGATCGCTCTTCAATCAAATTACTAGACTTAAAGGATGATCCTTTTGTTCTATTACCAGAAGGGTTTGTATTTAGAAATATTGTCGTCAATGCTTGTACGGAGCGCGGTTTTCATCCCCATGTTGCATTTGAAGGAGACGATATCGATGCATTGAAAGGACTGGTATCAGCTGGACTTGGCGTCACTCTAATGCCAGAAGTGACCCTAGTAGACAGCCTACCGCGTTCAACTGTAAAAATACCGTTAATCGAACCGAATGTCACACGAACGGTAGGTGTTATAACGCCTACCGAACGAGTCTTGCTTCCAACAGAGCAATTATTTTATGAGTTTTTACAAGACTTCTTTGCGAGATTAAATGAATTTAGAGAATAATAATTTTGTTTAACTTAAAAACAGGAAAATATGGTTTTATCGTGAAATACTTTCATTACCCATTATTATTAGAAGATAATAGGTGATGATGTTGCTGAGAGAAATTATGGATGACTTACAAGATATTTCCACTAGTGAACTTGAAGAAGTTCACCGGGTTATTAAAAGTTATAGATTGGAAATTTTAATGATCCAGTTTCAAACTTTGGTTGTTAAATGTTAGATGATATACTAGTACTATATTTTTGTTTTAAAAATGAAAATTTCTTTGGAGGGTTATAGATGAGACCATTACAAATCTCAGCAGATACAGCACAAAAGTTAGCGAAGACATTAAATGTCCCGCTAGAACAAATTATGCATATGCCACAACATATCCTTGTTGCCAAACTGGCAGAAGTGGAAGCAGCTGAAAAAAAGAAAGAAACAAAAGAATAAAACAATGAAAACCTGAGCTGATTTGAAATAAGCTTAGGTTTTTTATTTGGAAGTTACCATAGAAGTTAACATAAATTAAAATACTCGGATTGCTGATTATACACAGGACAAACCCCTCTTGAATAGAGTATAGAATTCATAGGTGAATACCTAGTTTTCAAGCATTGAACCGACTATTAAATTAGGGGGGATAAGATGCAAAATAAATATCCTAAGTATCCATATTTTGGTGCAAAAGAGCATTGTGAGGAACAGCTCATTTCATTCCCACCACAAGAACAAGACATTCATCCTGGTATTGAAGGACCAATGGAACCGAAGCCGATAATAGAAAACCCGTATTATAAAGGAAGTAAAAAATTAAAGGATAAAGTCGCTATTATTACAGGAGGCGATAGTGGGATTGGTGCAGCGGTGGCGATTGCCTTTGCGAAAGAAGGAGCAAATGTCGTAATTCCTTACTTTAAAGACTATGAGACAGAAGACGCCTTTCGCACGAAAAAACGGGTAGAGGAATTGGGACAACAATGTCTTCTTTATATAGCCGATTTAAAAGAACCAACCCATTGTGAATATATCGTAAACGAAACCGTTAAACAGTATGGGACGATTGATATACTAGTGAATAATCATGCGGTTCAATATGTGCAAGAGAGTTTACTAGATATCTCAATTGAACAGTGGGAAGAAACCTTTAAAACGAATATCCACTCTTTTTTTTATATGACGAAATATGCCCTTCCTTATTTACAAGAAGGAGATAGCATCATTAATACGACATCGGTTGTTCCCTATATGGGTCATGAAACTTTAATCGATTATACTTCTTCTAAAGGAGCAGTAGTCGCCTTTACAAGATCACTTTCTCAAAATCTAGCTGAACAAAAAATTCGTGTGAACGCAGTGGCTCCAGGTCCGATTTGGACACCGCTCATCCCATCTTCTTTCTCAGCAGAAGAAGTCAAAACGTTTGGAACCGATGTCCCGTTAAAACGTCCAGGGCAGCCGTTTGAATTAGCACCATCTTATGTATATTTAGCTTCAGATGATTCGAAGTATGTAACTGGCCAAGTGCTGCACGTGAATGGTGGAACGATGGTGAGTTCTTGAAGTTTCATCAGTTGATTCACGAACCGTATGATGAGTGAATGCCGGTGCTCTTGATATGAGGGGGAAGCTTGATAACGTACGTGCGGCGGGGTGGTGTGGGTCGAGTTTTGGCTGAACAGGTCGAGAAATCGATAAACGAGGTGAAATTGAAAATAAAATAATAAAAGTTAAAAATAAAACGATAGAAGTTGAAAATAATCCATACAAAGTTAAAAATAAAATCGCAAAAGTTGATAATATACCACAGTAACGTGTAGATAGAATGTTTATTTACTAGGGGAAAAACCTTTTTTCAGTCCTTTAACTAGAAAATGCTCATTTCACCTGCTTTTTTGTTAAGCTGAGTCTATTGAATAGGGGGTTTTCTCCTATTCTTTTAAAAAGGGGACAAGCTTAAAAATTTAATGAAACTTTTTTTCTTTTATAACGTCAAATAAGATAGATACAAACAAGGGGGAAGTATGATGAAAAAGTTAGTTGTAAGCATACTAGTATTGGGAATGATGCTAACGGGTTGTGGGTTAGGTAGTGAAAAAGCGAGTCAGGACTCAAGTCATGGAGGAAGTGAAGTAATAGAAGGTGGAATGGCCACACGTCTTGTTGAAGAAAGTCCTTTGATTTTCAACTATGAAGTGATGAACCAATCGGATAAAGCTGTTACGATGGAGTTTTCAAGTTCACAACGAATCGATTATACGGTTTCGACGGAAGCAGGCGAAGAATTGTTTTTATTTTCTAGTGTCTCAATGTTTCTTCAGGCTCTAGGTGAAGAAGAACTGACAGAAGGCGAAAAGCTAGAATACATGATCGATTTAAATGAGTTAGAGCTAGATCCTGGAAAGTACTTTCTTTCGGTATGGATGACACCAATGGACGGTGCTTCTTACAAGGTAATAAAGGAGTTTAAGATTGATTAAGTTATAGAGTACACTTTTTAACGAACCGATATATAATCTTACTTACCATATAGGTGGAGGTGCTATCGTAATGACGATAAGTACCTCCATTAAGTTTTCCATTCAAAAAACAAATTAACTAAATAAAAGGTAGGAATAAAATGAAAAAAAATATTGTTTCTTTTCGCCGTTGTTATCTTCTTGGTTGGCTGTAATTCGAATTTAACTTTTTCTGAAATTGAACTAAACTGTGTAAAAAAAGATATTCGAACCTTTTATAAAAGTGTAGAGGATGAAAATGGACTTCATCTTTATATGGATGGAAAAGAAGTGATTTATGTGATGTTAAACGGGAAAAACGTCATTGAATGTGAAAAGGCCATTCATTTTACAGGGTTTAGTGTCGATGCCGATGATGAAAGTTTATACATATACTATATTGAAGAAGAAACAGATAACTACTCAGACGAAACTCTAAAGCACCAAGTGGTATATAAAGTAAACAAAGAAAGAGACTATGAAAAAATTCGTACCTATAGAAATAGTGAGGAAGTTACGAGTGGAGTAGTGTCAGGAAACTAACTAATTAATAACAGGGGATAATATACGGATCCATCTATTAAAAAACTAGTAAAATCATTGGTTCTGTTCCATTAGAGGAAAAACGCAGGACAATATCGAAAGTAAAAGCATAGCTTTGTTCATATTAGAGGAAAGATCTAGGAGAAACCGTTAACCAATAGGGAGTAAGGGGCATCCTAGAGCAAAAATAAAGGAGGAATTTAATAACGTGAAACTAGTATTTTTGTATCACCCCGTTAAAGATCTTAATAAATCTCTTACATTTTATCTTGATACACTAGGCTTTGAAGAGGCGTGGCGAGAAGGTGAACACACTGTGGCATTAAGTTTGCCTGGTTCAGATGTGAAACTATTGATTGAAGATGATGAACAGGATTTATCAGCTGGTGGAGTTTTCTTAGTTGATAGTGTAGATACTTTTTTTAAAGACAATAAAGATAAACTCGAATTTGTTAAAGAGCCAATTGATATACCACCAGGACGATATGCGATCTACCAAGATAACTCAGGTAATTATATAAGAATTATTGATTTTACTAATGAGACCTAAAAGGTATGTGAGTTTGATTACATCGTTCTTGGACAGCGATGTAAGGTAGCAAAATTTAGTATATGGACAAGTCCAACCTCATAAATTATTATAATATTAAGAAAACTAAATTCAGCTTAGTATTTCCTTGTCATTTGTCAGTATGGTATCGATATAAAGGATAACGACATAAAAGACATAGAGGTGATCTTATGAGTTTTGTTGGACGTTTTACAAATATAGAAGTAAATATGAATAAAAAATTAGTACAATCTTTTTTAGAAAAAATAGAGCAAGCCTATCCATATGAGTGGGTAACAAACGAAGGATTTAAAACGCTAATTATTCATGGAGACAAACATTATCAGCTTCCATTTAAAGAAGAAAAAGATTCATTACGCTTATCGATTGAAGAACTTATAACGAGTGAGAGAACCTTCTCCATTGCGTTTAATGAATTATTGTTTGAAGCACGAAAAAAGATGATGGGCATTGAGAATGTATACGAACGAAAAAAGAGAAGATTAGAAAAAAGAAAACATGACCTTCAAATGATTCAAAATCGTAGAACAGAAGAGAGTCAGAAAACATTAGCAGCGCCAATCCCTAATAAAACGAAAGAAAAAATGATTGAGTTAGAAATTAATTATTTATTAATGGAGTTACATGAAGCAATGAAAGCTCAAGATAAAGATAGGGAGATCACCTGTAAAAATAAATTACATGAATTAGTCGAACAGTCGAAGCGAATTTCATAATTTAAAATGCTCTAATACTTAGTAATAAAGTGCTGGTCAAAAGAGCAACAAAGAAAAGTGCAGCAGCGCCATAGGGGCGCTGCTGTATTTTTTATTAAAATCCGTCATTGGTTGGTGTAACTGGAATGTTGAAGTTACGCTCAATCGTCCGCACCCTTTGATTTAGACGATTTAAACGATCTGTATGCAGTTCATCATTGCGATTTAAGCGAGTAATTTCCCCGTTAATGCGGCGAATCTCCTCATTGATACGGCTAATTTCATTGTTAATGCGGCCAATTTCCTCATTTTGTCGAGTTAATTCGGCTGCTTGTTCTTGGTTTTGTCTCGTCAGTTGATTTACTTGTTGTTGGAGGTCCGGTTGTTGTCTCGTCATCGATGGTTGGTCTGTTTGTTCTCCTTGTGCTGATGATCCATAGTGGTTTTGATAGTACGGATCATAGTAGTTCGTCGGTTGTTGAACCTTTGCCGGATAATAAGGGTAATAATTCATGAAGGCAGCAACTCCTCTAAGTTTTGTTATGGAAAGAATACATAATAGCCTATGTTATGTTTGTGGGAGTGGCAGGGCGATAACCTAGAGACAATCATTAAAAGTAGAAATGTTGCACTAAGCTGCCATAATGATTATTGGCCATTTAAAATGAGTCAATGCAAATTGTGGAATACAACGGATATAGTAATAGCTGTTTAGGAGAGAAATATTCCAATAAGTGGTAGTAATTGAGTATAAACGGTCGTTTAGGTGAGGGGAATTCCAATAAGTGGTAGTAATTGAGTGTAAATAGTCGTTTAGGTGAGGAATATTCCAATAAGTGGTAGTAATTGAGTGTAAACAATCGTTTAGGTAAGTTATTTTCCATTAAGTGGTAGAAATTGAGTGTAAATAGTCGTTTAGGTAAAAAACATTCCATTTAGTGGAAGAATTCAACTGTAAAAGGTCGTTTAGGACAGTAATATTCTAATAAATGGTAAAAATCTAATCTAAATTGTTGTTCAGGTGTAATTTATTTCTCTCAATGTAAATCAAATTGAAGTTAAGTGTTCTTTTGGTTTATATAATTGCATAAAATGGTAAACCCCTTGAAAATTTTTATAAATGAACGACAAAAAAGAAACAGCTTGAAAAGTAGCTCACTTTTCAAGCTGTTTTTTACAATTACTGTTCAGATAAATTTCGAACAGAAACGCTCATTTTTTGATTTGGGTCATCCATTGGGTGGATGGTTGCCATTTCATTATCCTGATCGACATGTTCAATGTAAACTTGTTGACCATTATAAGTGACTGTTTTCATGTTTTGTGAAGAAGAAATTTCTTGTGCACGTTGTGCGTCCATTTGGGACACCTCCTGTTGGGTTTCTTTATACAGTACTACTATTTGTAGAAAGTGATGGACATATACTCAAAATGTAGTAAAAATTCCCAACAGATATGAAATAATTAAAACGTGTTCTACCTGCTAATCCAAACTACTCTATTTCTTGTATCCCAATGCGATCTCGTCGAAAGAGTCTCATTCAATGTTCGAATGGAAACATAGACTCTAGAGTGCAAAATCTCAGGATGATTTGTAAGTCGAATGTTCCTTGAATTGACTTTTGCTTGCTTACTGTTCACTTTCATGGTGAGTGTTGTTTTTGGATCTCTAACGGTAATATTGTTCGTTGATTTGTTCCAGCTGTAAGACATATTTAAGTTCTCTACTGCACCTTTAAGCGGAATGTACAATGTCTTATTACGGGCAA
Source organism: Alkalihalobacterium sp. TH-98 (assembly GCF_057473385.1). Lineage (NCBI taxonomy): Bacteria > Bacillati > Bacillota > Bacilli > Caryophanales > Bacillaceae > Alkalihalobacterium > Alkalihalobacterium sp. TH-98. The sequence goes on from NZ_JBYCKM010000046.1 coordinate 37,795, forward strand.
CTGGATTTCCTTGTACATTCGCAACTCTACCATTAATAACCACGGCAGTTTGACCGTTAGCTGCTAACGTTTGATTGAGTGTGAGCAAATTGACATGAATAAATCCTCGAGTTTTACCTGTTTGGATTTGATAGAAGTCACCTGAACGTCCAAGGATATTAACGTTTTGACCTAATCGAGCTGTTCCGACAATAGCAGAAGTTGTTGTTGCGCTTCTGCGGATATTCGCAGCATTGACATTGACTCTCGCGGTTACTTGTGTACCTACGCGAGCCACTTGCACAGACTGAGGCGTTGGCGCTGGTGCCGGCTGTTGAGTCGTCGGTTGTTGTACAGTCTGTTGGCTAGTGGCTGGTTGTTGAGTTGTTGGTTGGCTCATGACCGGTTGTGCAGCTGGCTGCTGAGTTACTGGATGATTCGCAACCGGTTGTGCAGCTGGCTGCTGAGTTGCCGGTTGATTCGCAACAGGTTGGACTGAAGGCTGCTGAGTCGTTGGATGACTAGTAACAGGTTGAGAAACTACCTTTTGAACTGATTGCTGAACTGTTGCAAATACGGATTGGTTTTCTGCTCCTTTTGCTTCAATAGTAAATGAATACGTTCCATTTGGATGAGATCCAACGGTCCAAAATTGAGCTAGGTCTCCAGCTTTTCGGTTCACATCTCGGATCAACGTAGCGATGACTCGATGATTCGCGTCTCTAACGGTGATCGTAACTAAAGCATCTTGATTTAATGTATAGCGAACTACGACTTGATCATGTCTAGCATCGTATTCTGCTCGAGCATGACTAATTTCAATCGGTTTCACTTCTGAAATTACTTGGGAATCTGGAGCCGGAGATGGTTGACTCGGGCTAACGGGCTGACTCACCGGTTGACTTGGAGTTACAGCTTCAGTATTAGCTGGTGCATATTGAATATATGGAGTTAGTGTAGTACCAGGATAATAGAATTGTAGAATGTCATTTACTCTAAATCCGCGGTCTGCCATTCCTTTTGCACCCCATTGGCTCATACCCACACCATGGCCGAAACCTCGTCCATTTACGATGAAAGACGTATCGTTTTCAACAACAGAGTCTACTAGATAACTCCGAACTAAGTTAATCCCAATCATGGCTCTCATACGTTGTGCCGTCGTGTTTTTAAACTCAACGGTATGCAATCTAATGGTTCCGTCTGTATTTCGAACAAAATCATTGGTAGCTATTGAGCGAACTAAGAAGTTTACCGTAATATCACCTTGTCGAACACGACCACCTGTTGTCTTTAGATCCGAAAATTTAAACGTAGGGATAGATACAATTTTTATTTCCGTATTTGGATAACCATTTTGATATAACCAGGTTTTAATGTTATTCGGTATCGTTGTATCTCGTTCTCTAGTTGAAGACCACCACAATTGCGGATTGCTTAAATCTCGATTAGTAAGGTCGATTTGATTTTTATTAATTGTAAAATTCCAAGGTGCAATCGAGTCATACGGATCAGCTTTTATAGGAAGATAGGGTAGATTCGTTCCGCCCCAAACATTACCGTTTGCTTCAGTAATCCCTCCATTACTAGATGAATAGACAGCAGAAATGAGTCGACCGTTATGAGTGAGGGTTTGTCCACTCGTTTCATTTACGGCTCTTGTGCTATTTAAGTGCCAAGCGTAACCTGCATATACTTGATAATTAATCGTATCATCGATTACTTTAGAACCTTGGGACATAACATAAGTTCTAGCTGCAACCGCTTGAGCTTTTAAGGCTTCGACATTCCAGGAAGCTGGCATCTCAGAAGGAACCACACCTTTTAAATAGTCTTCAACGGGCAGAGTGTTGATTGGACGAATGAAAGCTCCTTCTATAACAAAGCGCACTGTTCCAAGGTAGGGACGGTTATTAATTCTAATTAGATGTTGTTCATTATATTGAACTGGTGTGAAAGTCAGTTCAGTAAGACTGTGCATACGGTGAGCACCGTCAAACATTGAAATTCTTCCGTTTTCTAAACGTAATTGATAGGTTTTTCCACTTTCAACCGTTCCTTCATTATTTAAGCGGTAGTTTCCTGAAAACTGGATGGAAAGATTATTAACATTACCTAAATAGTTCACCAACTTAACGGAAACAGTTGGCTGCTGAATAGCTTGTCCAGAAGCATGTATAGATTGAATTGGTAATGACATGAGTACGAGTAAAACTACGATAAAACAAGCAAACAGTCTTTTCATGGATGTCCCCCTAAATGTAATCTTGCAAAATATAAGCTAATCATATTCCGTTTCTAGGATAATAGATAGAGGGGAAAATTATGAAAAATCAGGAATAGGTAAAAATGTCGATGTAAAAAGAACTGCAAATCCCTTGATTCTGTACAATTTTCGGGAAAGATCAATACAATTTTTTATTAAAACCTACTAAAAAAACAAAATTTTTACATATCTAGAACGTACATGTGATGATATGATGAAAGTAATAGATAAATATAAGGGTAAAGAGGGGAAAAGTGAGTGAAAAAGCTACTTGGTCTTATTTTCATAGTATTTTTTTTAGTAGGATGTAGTGCAACGTCAACGGTGGAAAAACAATCAAAAGATTTAGCGTCAAAATCAGATGGGTTGGGCGTGGAAAGGCCGCTAAATGAAGAAGCTGTCCCCGCATTTTTACAAAAAGAATTAGAGCCGATTGAGATTATATTCGTCGGTGATGTGATGATGGAATGGTCGTTAAAAAATACGATCAATACAAAAGGCGTCGATTATCCATTTCAAAACGTCAAAGAGGACATCCAAAAAGCAGATTACGCAGTAGCCAATCTAGAAACGGCGATAACGACTAGTAACAACTCGTTTGGAAAACAATATAACTTTAAAGCGAATCCTATAAAGCTTGAAGGGTTAGTGAACGCTGGCTTCGACTTAGTCTCTTTAGCAAACAACCATACGATGGATTATCGAGAAGAAGGTTTACTAGATACGATAAAATACTTAAGAGAATATGGTATTGATTTCGTTGGTGCTGGTAAAAATAGCGAGGAAGCTTATGCGTCACATACAGTCGTCCTAAATGACCAAAAAGTTACGTTCTTAGCGTTTTCAAGAGTATTACCTGATGTTTCTTGGTACGCTACAGATACAAAACCTGGTATTGCCAGCGGGTATCAGGAAGAAAGAGTCATAGATATTATAGAAAAAGAAAAAGTAGATACGGATTATGTTTTAGTGTATATGCATTGGGGAATTGAACGTGCAAATCGACCGGAAAATTATCAACGAGATTATGCAAGGAAAATGATAGATGCCGGTGCTGATGCTGTCATTGGTGCGCATCCTCACGTACTTCAAGGTTTTGAATTTTATGACGGGAAGCCGATTGCTTATTCTCTAGGGAATTTCCTGTTTCCTGACTACATTACTGGCCCGACTGCAGAAACAGGATTGTTAAGTATTATCATTGAGGAAGAACAAGTGAAAATGAAGTTTAATCCTTTTTATATTGATAACGATGTGATTGTTGATAAAGGGCAAGATTATCGAAATCGAATCTATCAATATTTAGAAGACATTTCATATGATGTACTGATTGAAGATGGTGAAATTAAACCGAAAAACTAGGAGGTTGTTATGAGTTTCCAACAATCAGTTATTGATACGATGAAGAAACGTCAGTCCGTTCGAACGTATGACGCACAGAACATATCAGAAACTCACCTTCAAAAAATTGAAAAATACATGACCGATGAAAAGCCATTTATCGGTCCCTTTGGAAAACAAGGAAACCTACAATTGGTTCATGTTACGAATAATGTTACAGACAAAGGAATAAAGCTTGGAACCTATGGTTTTATTAAAAATCCTAGAGCTTATATTGTTGGGGTGTCTGAAAACAATAAATACGCATTAGTCGACTTTGGGTATACTTTTCATCGCCTCGTCTTATATTTAACGGAGTTAGAACTAGGCACTTGCTGGATGGGGGGAACGTTTAACCGAAATTCATTTGAAAAAGAAATTTCAATAAGTGACGGTCATTTTATTCCATGTGTCACGCCGATAGGATACCCGAAAGAGAAACAGCGAATGTTTGATAAAGCACTGCGCTATGTGGTAAAAGCAGATAATAAAAAAGTGTGGGAAAAGCTGTTCTATGATGCTTCATTTGAGAAACCCTTAACGAAAGATAAAGCTGGCGATCTTGAAACACCGATTGAAATGGTACGTATCGGTCCTTCTGCCTCTAATAAACAACCGTGGCGTCTAGTGTTAACGGAAGATCGCAACACGTGTCATTTTTACATTGAACATACACCGAATTATAGTAGTAAATTAGGTTACGATATGCAGCTGTTAGATATGGGAATCGCGATGTGTCAGTTTGAGCTAGCGTGTAAGGAATTAGATATTAATGGTGAATGGCAAGTAGAAGAGCCGACAATACAAATCCCGAATGAAAATATTGAATATATTGTGAGTTGGAGAAGAAAGTGAAGATGAACCTAAGTATATTAGACCAAGCACCGATTTCTTCTGGTAAAACAGCAAGTGATGCATTACAAGCATCGATAAAATTAGCACAAGCTGGAGAGAATTTTGGTTACAAAAGATATTGGATTGCCGAGCATCATGATTTCTCAGGGCTATCTTGTTCAGCACCTGAAGTCATGTTAGCTGCCATTGGTGCAAACACATCAAGTATTCGGATTGGTGCTGGCGCGATTTTACTCCCCCACTATAAGCCTTATAAGGTAGCTGAAGTGTTTAATATGCTCGCAACACTGTATCCGGGACGAATTGATTTAGGGATTGGACGGGCACCTGGTGGTTCAGCTGAAGTCACAATGGCACTCTCCAATAATTTTCTGCAACAAGTGTACAAATTACCTGAGTCTGTACAAGAGGTGTTTCAGTTTTTATATCGTGATTTTCCTGACGACCATATGTATGCAAACATATCAGCAGCACCTCTTCCATATACACCCCCGCAACCATGGATATTAGGAACGAGTGGAAAAAGTGCGAAGCTGGCAGCGGAACAAGGAGCAGCCTATGCATTTGGTCACTTCATGAGCGATAAAGAGGGCCCTGAGATTGTGAAATCGTATGTGGACCATTTTAAGGCAAGACGAACCTTAATGAAGCCCAAAACGATAATAGCGGCATCTGTCATATGTGCTGAAACAACTGCGAAAGCAGAAGAACTAGCAACAAGTCCATTACTTTGGAAAATCCAACTAGGAAAAGGTGGAGGCACACAAGGTGTCCCTTCAATCGAGGAAGCTAAGAACTACACTTATACAAACGAGGAATTAGCGGTTATTGAAAAGATGAAGCAAAAAATGGTCATTGGTAATCCTCAAGATGTCAAAGAGCAGTTAATGGAATTACAATCAATCTACTGTACAGATGAAATCATGATGGTCACGATTACCCATTCTTATGAAGATCGAATTCGGTCTTACGAATTAATTGCAAATGCTTGGTAGCCGTGGAGAGAAGAGAAGTCGTTTTATAAATAAGCTGTACGATAAATATGGCTGTAATTTCTCTATATTAGTTGTTGATTAGATATGCAAAAGATATTAGAAATAAAAAGAACGAATTGAAAGGTTGTTCGTTTTTTTTAGGCCAAGAGTTATTTCATTGGAAATTATTCTGGTACATATAAAAAAATATTCAATCTATTAAAATGATAATCAATATGTTAACATTAGAAAAGATTAATAGGACAAAAGACACCTCAGTGAAACACCAATTAGTAGTGTCCGATAATGAGCGGCAATGAACATACTGACTCTAGAGGTGAACCTTGTTTAGGTTCACCTTTTTTATGGACAATATCTACATGTATTAGTAAGAACGAACAAGGCGATATAGGACTGTTTCCTAGTAATCGGGCAAAGTTACATAAATAGGGGGTGGATTTAGGGACTTACTATGATGTAAGTGCTTAAAAAAAGACTATGATTTGGAAGATAGTACCTAGATGGATGGTAGCAGCCCTCGGGCGAATTTCTTTTTCAAAAAAGTTTTTTCTGTTCTTTATTGCTTTTGCAGTGCCTATGATTGTGATTATGTTTATAGTGTCTTCAGATATTAACAAGGAAATTACACAAAACAAAATGGAACAAGAGGCATTAGTATCTCTACAACATATGGCCGAACTGTTGAGGCATACGCAATATCATCGTGGATTAAATCAATCGTACTTAAGGGGTTACCAAGAATTTGATGAGATAATAATTGATAGGCAACAGATGGTAGAGGAAAAGATAAAGGACATTGATAGGCAAATTGAAAATGAATGGAACGGGTTTATTGAAATAGACAAATGGAACTTAATTAAAAATCAATGGGAACAAGTTAAAGACGAAACGAATACTTTGAAAAGCTTTTATGGCCATAACGACTTAAACACAGAAATCCTTTTGCTTGTTTCACATATTATCAATAGAGCAAATATTTACTTAAATCCAGATCCACTTATGAACCGTCTCAGCAACACAATTAATAATGATTTGCTTTTAGGAACTGAGAAAATTGGGCAACTACGTGCCTATTCAACTAGACTTACTCTAGAAGAGACGCTATCGGAAAGGCAACAAAACGAGTTGTTAATGATGATTGGTGGTGTCGAATTATATCTTGAAAACTTTGATATGCAAACTTATTATCTTGAGGAATTGGTTGGCGAACAAAGTTTATTAAAAGAAAAGGAACAATTTAAAAGACATACAAAAGCTTTTCTCATATTTCTTAAGAGTGATGAGTACCTTCAAAATGACCCAGAAATGATATTTGATCAGGCAACTACAGCTATTAATAGTGGTTTTCAATTATTTGAAAAAGGAAATCTACTTTTAATTAGTCATCTAGAAGAAGTGCTTAATTCTTATTTTAAAATAAAATTGCTACTGTTTATCTTTTTTCTATTTTCCATACTATTAATTGTCTTTCTTTTTGGTGCGGCGTACGTCTCAGTTATTCAAACGCTTCAATCGTTACAAAGCGGAACTGCGAGATGGATCAAAGGGGACATGCAATCTAGAATAGAAATTAATACAAAAGATGAGCTGAAATATATTGCTGATGCTTTCAATCAACTCGCTAGTAGCTTTGAAGATAATCTTAAAGACAATATGCGAATTCAAGAAGATTTACAACAGTCACTTAAGAAAAATAATCAGTTGGCAACTGCTATTAATAATTTGGAAATTGGTGTTATTATTACCGATCCTCAACAGCCGAATAACCCTATTACCTTTGTAAATGCAGGCTTTGAAAAATTAACAGGGTACAAAGCAGAAGAAGTCATTGGTCGTAAATCAAGTCCATTACAAGGCGAGAAAACGTCTCATGAAGCTAAACGACGAATTAGAGAAGGTATAGAAAGTAAAGAAGCATTTTCGGTTGAAATTTTAAATTATCGTAAAGATGGGGAGACGTTCTGGAATTACTTAAGTATTACACCTGTGTATGAGAATGGAAAATTAGTCAATTTCCTAGGTCTACAAACCGATATTACGAAACAAAAGCAGGCAGCGGAAGAGATTTATTCACTTGCATTTTACGATCAGCTTACAAATTTGCCAAACGATAACAAATTAGAATCAATTGTTAATAATGGCTTTCAATCCAATTTGAAACATGCAGCCATTCTTCGGTTAGATGTGGTTCGGTTTAAAAATATTAATCATGCAAGAGGTTTTAGTTTAGGGAACTTAACTTTAATTGAAATTGCTAAGCGGTTGAAACAATCGATAAAGGACCAAGGAATGGTCTCTAGACAATATGGTGATAAGTTTACGATTTATTTACCAAACATTGCCGATCCTACAGAAATTAATAAAAAGATCGAAGAAATTCATCAACAATTTCTTCAGCCATTTGACGTTAATGGATATACTTTTTACTTAGAAGTTTCGGTCGGTGTGAGTCGGTTCCCGAATGATGGAGAGGATTTTATAACCTTAATGCAACATGCGGAAGCAGCGATGTTTCAAGCAAAAGAACATGATGATAGGCAGTATGTGTATTATCAAGAAGACATGCATAAAGACTATGAAGAAGAATACGTATTGGAAAATTATCTTAGAGTTGCGATCGAAAACGAAGAACTATTTCTTACGTATCAACCGAAACAAGATTTAAAAACAGGAAAAATTAATGGTATGGAAGCTCTTATTCGTTGGAGTCATCCTAAGTTAGGAATGATTTCACCCTTTAAGTTTATTCCATTAGCAGAAAAAACAGGTTTAATCTACGAAATTGGCGAGTGGGTTCTTTTAGAGGCGTGTAGACATAACAAAAGGCTACAAATGCAAGGTTTTAAATCCCTCATAGTTTCGGTTAATATATCCGCGAAACAATTTAGTAATAAAGAATATTTGCTTTCAACGATCGACCGGATCCTTGAGGAAACACAATTAGAGCCTCAATATTTAGAAATAGAATTAACAGAAAGTGTATTTCAAAACCCAACGGTAGTTAAACCAATCTTAGAAGAAATAAAGCAACGTGACATCCGCGTATCTGTGGATGATTTCGGAACGGGTTATTCATCACTGAGTTATTTAAAGTTATTTCCAATTGACGTGTTAAAAATTGATCGTGCGTTTATTAAAGACCTCTTAGAAAATGAGGATGATCAAAAATTAACCCAATCGATGATTGATATTGGTCATGGATTGAACCTTAAAGTTATTGCTGAAGGGGTAGAGACTGCGGAGCATATTGAGGTACTAAAAATAATGAATTGTGATGAAGTCCAAGGGTACCATTTAGCAAAACCGTTAACGGCTGATGAGTTTGTTGAGTTTTTAAAAATAATAAAAATCATGAAGTTGTGATTGATTAGGTAGAGGTAACAATAGAAAAGCTTGGAAAAAGGGGTGCGAACGGATGACAGTTCGTGCTTCTTTTTTGTTTTGAGTATGGAGTGAGCACATTTGAAAAATTCGATATTTTAAATATACAAATTAGGATAAAAAAACCAAACAAACGAATACTACCATGTAGAGCCTACATACGGGGGTGTGGCGTCTAGAAAAGTGCAAGATGAATGTGTTGTTTTATTTCAGTGTGTAGGTCAAAAATATGAAAGAAAAAGTGGAGGTTGGATGAATGAATAAGAAAAAATTTGGGTTAGTTGCGTTAGTTTTCATGATGATTATGTCCTTTTCAGCAGGTGTATTAGCTGCAGAAAACCCTGGAGCTAAAAAGGATATCGTGGATACAGCAGTACAAGCAGGTGACTTCAATACGTTGGCTGCTGCTTTAGAGAAAGCGGGTCTAGTCGAGACACTCAAAGGAAAAGGGCCGTTCACTGTATTCGCCCCGACAGATGCGGCATTTGAGAAACTATTAAAAGAATTAGGCGTAACCGCAGAAGAGTTATTAGCTCGAAAAGATCTTGCTGAGATCCTGTTATATCACGTAGTACCAGGTAAAGTGATGTCTGGTGATCTGAAAGACGGAATGAAGGTCAAAACGTTAGCAGAAAAAGAAGTAACAATTACACTTGACCCAGTTCAAGTCAATAAAGCAAACGTTGTTAAAACAGATATTGAAGCTTCAAATGGTGTGATCCATGTAATTGACGCGGTGCTATTACCATAAAAGCTGGAACAGACTATTTATATTTTAAAAAAACATTTACTAAGGCTGAATTCCTTGATCGGTTGAATTCAGTCTTTTTATTTGGTTGTATAGAGCACCCTTTTAAAGCATAGGTTGCGCTAGCCGCGATGTGAGGCTGGTTTTGTTAATCCACTTTTAATCAGAGTGCAGCAAAGCGGTATGTTAGTTGTTGTATTCTCCCAAAATATTCCTGAAGCGCGCACCAAAGTGGTAGATTGGTTAATGGATTCTCCTAGATTTTCCCTCAAGCGCGCACCAAAGTGGTAGATTGGTTAATGGATTCTCCTAGATTTTCCCTCAAGCGCACACCAAAATGGCAGATTGGTTAGCGGATTCTCCTAGATTTTACCTTGAGTGCACACCAAAACGGCAGATTGGTTAGCGGATTCTCCTAGATTTTACCTTAAGCGCACAC